>NZ_JALJES010000049.1:0-1888 GCF_023242525.1 Pseudomonas sp. MWU12-2319 | reverse complement strand
CTGGCCCACGGCATTGTCGGACGTTGAACTGGAACGATCTCTGTTCCCGCCAGCGCCGACGGTTCCCAGCGAGCAACGCCCGATGCCTGACTGGGCATGGGCTCACGCCGAATTGCGCCGCCCCGGCGTGACACTGGCCTTGCTCTGGCAGGAGTATCGACTCAGCCATCCGCAAGGCTACCAATACAGCTGGTTCTGCGAGCACTACCGCCTCTGGGCCGCCAAAGTCGATGTGGTCATGCGCCAGGAGCACCGCGCCGGCGAGAAGCTGTTCGTCGATTACGCAGGCCAGACCGTGCCGGTCATCGACCGGCAGAGCGGAGAGATCCGCCAAAGCCAGATCTTCGTTGCCGTTCTCGGCGCCTCCAGCTACACCTTTGCCGAGGCCACCTGGTCGCAGAAGCTACCTGATTGGCTGGGCTCACACGCTCGCTGCTTCGCTTTTCTTGGTGGCACATCGCAGATCCTGGTGCCGGACAATCTGCTCAGCGGCGTCACCAAGGCGCATCGCTACGAGCCAGATATCAACCCGAGTTACCGTGATCTAGCCGAGCACTACGGTGTCGCCGTGGTGCCTGCCCGCGCCCGTAAACCTCGGGACAAGGCCAAGGTCGAAGTTGGCGTGCAAGTGGTCGAGCGCTGGATCTTGGCGGCCTTGCGCAACCGCCAGTTCTTCTCGCTGGGCGAACTCAACACAGCCATCGGACTGCTCCTCGATCGCCTCAACCATAGGCCCTTCAAGAAGCTGCCCGGCTCACGCCGCTCGGCCTTCGAGACCCTCGACCAACCCGCGTTGCAACCGCTGCCAGAACATCCATACGTCTACACCGAATGGAAAAAGGTACGGGTACACATCGACTACCACGTCGAAGTTGACGGCCATTACTACTCAGTGCCGTATCAGTTGGTGAAGCACCAGCTTGAAGTGCGGCTGACGGCGAAGACGGTGGAGTGCTTCCACGCCAACCAGCGCGTGGCCAGCCATCTTCGCTCACAGCACAAAGGCCGGCACACCACCCAGATCGAGCACATGCCCAAGAGCCACCGTGAGCATGCCGAATGGACACCGCAACGGCTGATCCGCTGGGCCGAGCAGACCGGGCCCAACACCGCTGGTGTCATCGCCTACATCCTTGAACGACGAATCCATCCGCAGCACGGCTTCCGTGCCTGCCTGGGCATCCTGCGCCTGAGCAAACAGCACAGCGAAGAGCGGCTGGAAGCCGCTTGCCAGCGTGCGCTGGCACTGGGCGCATGCAGTTACAAAAGCCTCGAATCGATCCTGCGCCAAGGCTTGGAACGGCTACCGCTGGCCCAGCAGAACCTGCCGCTGCTACCCGACGAGCACATCAACCTGCGCGGCCCCGGCTACTACCACTGACCTGAAAAAGGAGCACCACCATGCTACCCAACCCGACCCTGGACAAGCTGCAAACCCTGCGCCTAAACGGCATGATCAAGGCGC
The DNA here is from genome assembly GCF_023242525.1 of Pseudomonas sp. MWU12-2319. Taxonomy (NCBI): domain Bacteria; kingdom Pseudomonadati; phylum Pseudomonadota; class Gammaproteobacteria; order Pseudomonadales; family Pseudomonadaceae; genus Pseudomonas; species Pseudomonas sp. MWU12-2319. The sequence goes on along the minus strand of NZ_JALJES010000049.1, from coordinate 423 downwards.
TTGGCGAACAGCACGCAACGCCCGATATCAACGACCTCAGCTTCGACGAACGCCTGGGCCTGATGGTCGACCGCGAGCTGACCGAGCGTGAAGATGCCCGCTTGAGCACTCGCCTCAAAGCAGCACGTCTGCGCCACAACGCTTGCCTGGAAGATATCGATTACCGCAGCCCGCGCGGCTTGGATAAATCCCTGATCCTGCAACTGGGCAGCGGCCAATGGTTGCGCGACGGTCTGAACTTGATCATCGGCGGCCCAACCGGGGTGGGTAAAACCTGGTTGGCTTGTGCGCTGGCCCACAAGGCTTGCCGGGATGGGTACAGCGTGCGCTACCTGCGCCTGCCGCGCTTGATGGAAGAGCTGGGCCTGGCCCACGGTGATGGCCGCTTCGCCAAACTGATGGCCGGTTATGCAAAGACTGATC
>NZ_JALJES010000048.1:0-1964 GCF_023242525.1 Pseudomonas sp. MWU12-2319 | reverse complement strand
TGTCACCGCCAATGTAAAACTGACCCCCTAACGCCGAAGCAAATTTGACCCCCTGGGCGATCATGGTGGCTTTGAGCTGCCGAGATGTTGACCCAGGAGCAGTCAGTGGAAATTAGGGTATTGGCCCGTCAGGGCATGGGCATCAAGACCATCGCGCGCACTCTCGGGCTGTCGCGCAACACCGTTCGCAAGTACCTGCGTGGCGAAGCCGAGCCACCGCGTTATCCGGCACGGGAACCGCGTCCGGCCAAGCTCGATCCCTTCAAGACCTATCTACAAGAGCGTATCGAGGCGGCCCGGCCACATTGGATTCCTGCCACCGTGCTGTTGCGTGAGATCCAGGCTGAAGGCTATGCAGGCGGCGTCAGCCAGCTAAAGTCCTACTTGGCGCCATTCAAGCGCCCACGCCATGACCCAGTGGTGCGCTTCGAGACTTCGCCCGGCCAGCAGGTGCAGGTAGATTTCACCACCATCCGCAGGGGCCGCAACCCGCTCAAGGCTTTCGTCGCCACGCTTGGCTACAGCCGTGCCACCTTCGTCCGCTTCGGTGCCCGCGAGGACAGTGATGCGTGGTTGGACGGCTTGCGTGAGGCCTTTGTCTATTTCGGCGGGGTGCCAGAGGAGGCGCTGTTCGACAACGCCGGCGCGATCATCCTGGAGCGCGACGCCTATGGCATGGGCCTGCATCGTTGGCATCCCCGGCTGCTGGCACTGGCCGATGAATACGGCTTTCGCCCTCGTGTTTGCCGACCCTATCGGGCCAAGACCAAAGGCAAGGTCGAGCGCTTCAACGGCTACCTCAAGGGCAGTTTCATCACGCCGCTGGCGGCCACGCTCAAGAGCGCGGGCTTGCCGTTGGATGTGGCCACCGCCAACGCGCATATCGGTCGTTGGCTCGACGAAATCGCGCATCAGCGGATTCATGGCACCACCGGAGTAAAGCCAGCGATACGCCTGGCTGAAGAGCGTGATGTCTTGCTGCCCCTGCCAGCTGGCGGGGTTATGACAGCCCCGGCGATCACCTCGCTGCGGCTGGGACGGGTTCTACCGCACGAGAGCTTGCAGCACCCGCTTTCGGTCTACGATGAGTTGCTGGAGTGGAGCCGATGAACCTGCAACATGCCCGCATCATCGAGCTGTGCCAGCAGCTCAAGCTTGAACGGATGGCTGTGGACTGGGCTGGCTTGGCACAGCAAGCAGCGACTCAGGAACAGAGCTTCGCCGACTTCCTGGAGCAGCTTCTGCGCGCTGAAGCCGAGGCACGCACCGAGCGCTCGCGACAGACCTTGCTGAAGATGGCGACACTGCCTGCCCTCAAGACATTGGAGCAATACGATTTCGCCTTCGCCAGCGGTGCGCCGCGAGCGCAATTGCAGGAGTTGGCGGGGCTGAGCTTCGTCGAGCGCGCCGAGAACATCGTCCTGCTCGGGCCCAGCGGCGTAGGCAAGACGCACTTGGCTTGCGCCTTGGCCTATCGTGCGACCCTGGCAGGTATCAAAACCCGTTTCATCACCGCCGCCGACCTGATGCTGCAACTCGCTGCCGCACATCGCCAGGATCGTCTGAAGGAGTATTTCAACCGCGCGGTGATGGGCCCTCGGCTGCTGGTAATCGACGAAATTGGGTACCTGCCTTTCGGACGCGACGAAGCCAATCTGTTCTTCAACGTCGTCGCCCGCCGCTACGAGCGCGGCAGCATGATCCTCACCAGCAACCTGCCGTTCACCCAGTGGGCCGGCACCTTCGCGGATGACCAGACGCTGACAGCAGCGATGCTCGATCGGCTGTTACACCACGCACACATCGTGCAGATCTCGGGCGACAGCTATCGCCTCAAGGACAAACGTAAGGCCGGTACCAGCCCGACACGGGCAGTGAAAACCGTTTAGAAACAGGCCGAGGGGGTCAAATTTCAATCGGCGAAAAGTGAGGGAAAGGGGTCAGTTTTGGGCCGGCGTTGACAA
>NZ_JALJES010000047.1:0-1967 GCF_023242525.1 Pseudomonas sp. MWU12-2319 | reverse complement strand
GGATTTATTTTTATATTTTTAATTTTATGAGTAAGGTACTGCTCCTGCTAGGCGCGTCGAAAATAAATCCGTCCCCTATGCTTGAATCCAAGCCATACTGAGGCTACGACGTTCCAGAACCAAGTGTTATTGTGGCAGCGGCAACAAGGGCTTCGTTAATGAGGGATAAAATGCAAAACTTTGATATCCTGCATCCAGGAGTATGGTTTGGGCCAGAATTGGAGATGCAAGAGAGCATTCGCTTGAAGTCTGTCGACGAACTTGGTGAGCTTCAGTTTCTCTGTGAACATCTGAAACGTGGTGATTTTTCGGTTCGATCACGTCTCCAGAAACTAATTGTTTCTTGTCGAGACGCCTCGGTGAGGAAGCAGGCAATCCGGCTGTATTGTTATACGGCTCGCCATCAGGATGTTGCGTTTGTATGCAATCTTCTTGAAGAGCTTGATCACGATGATATGTTGACCGTGGTCGTTACCGCGCCAGATACTCTTTCGCCAGAGGTGGTTCCCTATCTGTTCACGTTGCTTGGTGAGTATGGTGAGGTCTCAACTTCGCAAGATATATTGTCATCTATCGATAGGGTTTTTCCATGGGGTTATGTTGGTGGGGAGGTTGATCTGATAGGTCTGTCCGAGAAGTTCTCTGGATTTGCTAAGTCGCTTGTGACTGGTGCATATTACTATGAGGGTGCGCTTGCTCATCCCGGGTTACTATGCAAAACTTTGATTGAGGCCGTTGCTCAGTCGAGGCACTCAAAGAGAAAGTTTCCGCTTGCCAATGCACCAACGTTGCTTTCGGTTTGGAGTGGGGAAAAATGTCCTGTGTTTTATGGGCAAGATGTGGACGATAGGTGTATGCAGGATGTCATGGGTTACGTGAATCGAATTGCGTCGTTGCAGTGGGAAGCTGGGAGAAAATATTTCTACAGACACATAGTTGCGTAGTGTGATCCTAAAATGGGATGCGCCCTTTTCGAAGTTTATTTATCAACAAGGGCCGGTGGTTGCAAAATGAATGTGTAAAAGGGGACGGATTTATTTTTAATTTTATGAGTAAGGTACTGCTCCTGCTAGGCGCGTCGAAAATAGATCCGTCCCCTATGCTTCTGATATTATTCAGTCGGCAGCTCGGCCAAATCCGGATGTTGATACGCTACTCGGGAAATTTGGTGAATGGTTACAGAAGCAGCCTGACTCTTATGTTCAACAAAACATGCACTTAATAGGGCGTTAATGGTCATGGGGTATGTTTATTTACGACATAAAAATGATAGGCGCTGTGTTCTGGTATGTGATCGGAATTACAATCCAATTTCAGAGGAAGATGTTGGTCAGGGCAAGCCCCGAAACAAGGCTTTTTATGTCAAGTTTCCAGGTGGATTTGTAGGGGTCTATTCCTCAGTTGAAGGGCCTGTTCTGTTTGTCAATGAAGGCAAGAGTCTTTTTACTGATCCGTCATGGGCTGTGTCGGTTCATAGACAGGCAGGTGTTAATGAAGTTAGTTTTATCGGTTTGGCTCAAGGAACCCTTGTGTTCGAATATCCAGTTGTGGAGCTTGATCCGTTAGACCCTTGGTCGGAAGAGCAGTTTGACGACTTTTTTATCTGGCTAACAAAGAAGCGGCATGATCGTGAATTCATTGATATGTGGACGGAGAAGAATTGATTGATAGTAGGGGTGAAAGGGGGCGGTTTTCGATTTTAACCTGCTGTCCCTTCTTCTACAGCAGCTGATGAGTTGTAAAAGGAGCAGGCAGCGTTGTCTGCTTCTGAGATACCGCCTGTCGGGCGGGAAGTAATTTTTAATAATGTACATGGAGTGTTCATGAAAAAAACGTCACTGCTAATCTTGAGCATGATCCTGATATTGCCAGGGTGTAAATCCAACGTCAGAGACTCTTCCCCCAGTTTGCTCAAGGACGGTATCCAACTGCGCCAGAACAAAGTGACCGCCGATGCGCAGCACGCC
>NZ_JALJES010000046.1:0-2607 GCF_023242525.1 Pseudomonas sp. MWU12-2319 | reverse complement strand
GGAGTTTGACCCGGGATGGTCACCCGGTAGAACACCGGGTCGGCATCGCCTCTGACGATAAAACCCTTGCTGATTGTAAAGAACAGTTGCTCGTTGGCATTGCCGTCGATCACGTCCGTCCAGACCGGGGCTTGTTCATTACCCCAGTAGAAGCCGATCGCGTCACCGTTCTCCATGGGCTCCCAAGGGTCGACGATGCATTTCAAACCACCTTCGACCAATGCGGCGCCGATACCGCCCTGGTAGTCTTCGAAGGGCGGGGCCATATTGGGGATGATCGGCGCGTAAAGGTCCCGCAATGGATTGCCATTGCCTGGCCTGGTAGAGGGGGATGGCTTTTTCATGAAAGCATTCCTGCGTAGCATGTTTCGCCGAAGAGGCGGCGAGACCTACAGCCCTGATGTCATTCGTAGTCGTTCAGGCAAGGGTGAGTTTGCCAATCAACAACTCCAGCAACTCGGAGTAACTGTACTGCCCGGTGGCTTTGCGCTTGAGCGTGTAGCGAATCTTGACGATGCGGTTGATATTGGCGTCGACCAGTTGCCGTTTGATCCTGAACTCCACCGGCTGGCCGGCGCTCGGGACGGTGATCGGCACCCAATCGCTGGCCGTGCCGTCGACGGGATTGCCGATCCAGTAGTACCTCAGCACATCCCCCGCGGCCGTGCCCGGATAGTCCACGTACAAGGTCACCGCACCGGTGACCGCCTCATAATCCAGCACATCGTCCGGCGCTTCGATAACCCTGGGTTTCGGCAAGTCGGCCTGTATCGCCCGCACCTTGACCGCCAGGTGGTCGGACTCCTTCACGCCGTACAGCATCACATCGTCCCGGGAAACCCGGTAGAACAGATCGAGACTGCCGTTGTTCAACGCCGTGATGTGTTCAGCCGAGACCGGCATATCGATAACCGTCCCGACTTCATCCCGCGTCACCGGATGTACGTCTTCATAGGGGTAAGGGTTGTTGTTGGCGTCGATGCCCAGCCAGACCATATCGATCCAGTCGCCATAGTCCATCCCCGGGTATGCCGGAATCTGCACGATGGCCCAGGGCTGGTCGGGTTCCAGGGTATCGCCAATCAACTCCTTGATCGTTGGCGCGGGCAGCAGGATCGGGTCGCCCGCTACGGTGGCAAAGGCATGTTTGGACGACTGGGGCAGGTCACCGTTGATCTTCTCCAGCTTGTACCAGCCATCGCCGGAGCCCCCGGCGATGGCGCGGATCTCGGCATTGGGAATCTTGAACTCGACAATCCCCGGTACGCTGCTGATCACCTTGCTCTGACTATTGATCAGCGGGCTACCAATGGAAGGCGTGCCGGTCCAGGTCAGGGTCAGGGTGTCATTCAAGGCAAAAACAGGCCTTGAAACGAAGACATAGAGGGTCACATCCTCTTTGCCCAGCAGTTCCAGGTCGATCACGCCATTGTCAGCGTCCTGGATGATCGGCGGATCCAGAAACGAGGCGCCGGCCTCGACCACGACCGTGGTTTTTTTAGAGTAGCGACTGGAGAAATTCCAGACTTCGTCGAACACTTCGTAGTGCACCAGCAAGTCATTGCTGTCACCCGCGGCGAGGATGGTGTCCTGCTCGATCCGCAAGGTAACGGGCGCGGTGCCGAGGGCTTCGTCCTCGGTGATTTGTCGACGGACAAAGACACTGCCCCACTTCAGTTGGATCGTGTCACGGGCGCTCCGATTCGGATAATGCTCGATCACCAGCGGCACGCCCCTGGCGGCCCAGTCGGCATCGACGGTGCCCAGATCCGGCGGTAAGCCGGGTTTTTGCAGCCCCGAGTGGCCATCGGGGTCGCTCGGATTCCGGTCGGGCCCGCCCGGCCGGTCGATCTTGACCCTTATGCTCAACCCGATTGATTTCTCGGGGGTCGTCGAGTCGACCCGGGTCAATTCATAGAACAGCTCGCCCCATTCGGGAATGATCGGATCGGTCGACACAAAGAGGTTCACGCGCTTATTGATATTCCCCAGTTGAACCGTGGCATTCCCGATCGCGGTGGTGTCCCAATACACTTCGAGCTTGTCGCCTTCCTTCATGTCATCGTCGGGATCGCCGGGAGTGCCGTAGGGATCGATCACACACAGCAGGCCCAGGGGGTTTTCATCCTTGTCCAGCATCCTCTGATTGACCCCACCGTCATGCCCTACGACCGGATCGACCATGCCCGACAAAAACAGCGGAAGCAACGTCAGGGGGCGGTTCTCAAGATCGAGTGGCGGGAACAGCAAGCGGCTGAAAGCGTTCAAAGCGTTCATGGTTGTATCCTTGCCAGGCTGGCAGCTGGACTGAGGGCGGAGGCCTCGCATGCGCGCTTCGAATCGACGACTTGACCTGAAGGTGGCGAGCACCAGGGCTTGGGCTGATGGGGGTTATTTGATCCCTTGGACCTGGTCTTGGCTACTGTCAGAAATGACAGGTCAACGGGCTGGACAGGCGCCATTGGTCGGATAACCTGCCCGACCTGTCATTTCTGACAGTAGCCAGCCTCCCGTTTGCGGCGCCCAATAAACTCCACCGTCAACCTTGACTGGAGTTACGCCATGACCCGCTCAGCCGGTACTCTAGCGCTCGCCGAAATCACGATT
>NZ_JALJES010000045.1:0-3120 GCF_023242525.1 Pseudomonas sp. MWU12-2319 | reverse complement strand
CTGAGTTCGGGATGGGATCAGGTGGTTCCAATGCTCTATGGTCGTCAAGAAATTCGGCAGCCAGGTCGTTTGCCCTTACGGGTTCACGCTCCAGCAAATGGGTATGTGACAGCTCGGTGTTTTGTGAGTCGCAAACTTTCGGTTCGTTTCGTCTTCACACACCGCAATCTGGCCTTTCGACGCAAATTGCTTGGGTGTTATATGGTCAAGCCTCACGGGCAATTAGTATTGGTTAGCTCAACGCCTCACAGCGCTTACACACCCAACCTATCAACGTCGTAGTCTTCGACGGCCCTTCAGGGAACTCAAGGTTCCAGTGAGATCTCATCTTGAGGCAAGTTTCCCGCTTAGATGCTTTCAGCGGTTATCTTTCCCGAACATAGCTACCCGGCAATGCCACTGGCGTGACAACCGGAACACCAGAGGTTCGTCCACTCCGGTCCTCTCGTACTAGGAGCAGCCCCTCTCAAATCTCAAACGTCCACGGCAGATAGGGACCGAACTGTCTCACGACGTTCTAAACCCAGCTCGCGTACCACTTTAAATGGCGAACAGCCATACCCTTGGGACCGGCTTCAGCCCCAGGATGTGATGAGCCGACATCGAGGTGCCAAACACCGCCGTCGATATGAACTCTTGGGCGGTATCAGCCTGTTATCCCCGGAGTACCTTTTATCCGTTGAGCGATGGCCCTTCCATACAGAACCACCGGATCACTAAGACCTACTTTCGTACCTGCTCGACGTGTCTGTCTCGCAGTCAAGCGCGCTTTTGCCTTTATACTCTACGACCGATTTCCGACCGGTCTGAGCGCACCTTCGTACTCCTCCGTTACTCTTTAGGAGGAGACCGCCCCAGTCAAACTACCCACCATACACTGTCCTCGATCCGGATAACGGACCTGAGTTAGAACCTCAAAGTTGCCAGGGTGGTATTTCAAGGTTGGCTCCACGCGAACTGGCGTCCACGCTTCAAAGCCTCCCACCTATCCTACACAAGCAAATTCAAAGTCCAGTGCAAAGCTATAGTAAAGGTTCACGGGGTCTTTCCGTCTAGCCGCGGATACACTGCATCTTCACAGCGATTTCAATTTCACTGAGTCTCGGGTGGAGACAGCGCCGCCATCGTTACGCCATTCGTGCAGGTCGGAACTTACCCGACAAGGAATTTCGCTACCTTAGGACCGTTATAGTTACGGCCGCCGTTTACCGGGGCTTCGATCAAGAGCTTCGCGTTAGCTAACCCCATCAATTAACCTTCCGGCACCGGGCAGGCGTCACACCCTATACGTCCACTTTCGTGTTTGCAGAGTGCTGTGTTTTTAATAAACAGTCGCAGCGGCCTGGTATCTTCGACCGGCATGGGCTTACGGAGCAAGTCCTTCACCCTCACCGGCGCACCTTCTCCCGAAGTTACGGTGCCATTTTGCCTAGTTCCTTCACCCGAGTTCTCTCAAGCGCCTTGGTATTCTCTACCCAACCACCTGTGTCGGTTTGGGGTACGGTTCCTGGTTACCTGAAGCTTAGAAGCTTTTCTTGGAAGCATGGCATCAACCACTTCGTCGCCTAATGGCAACTCGTCATCAGCTCTCGGCCTTAAGATCCCGGATTTACCTAAGATCTCAGCCTACCACCTTAAACTTGGACAACCAACGCCAAGCTGGCCTAGCCTTCTCCGTCCCTCCATCGCAATAACCAGAAGTACAGGAATATTAACCTGTTTTCCATCGACTACGCTTTTCAGCCTCGCCTTAGGGACCGACTAACCCTGCGTCGATTAACGTTGCGCAGGAAACCTTGGTCTTTCGGCGTGGGTGTTTTTCACACCCATTGTCGTTACTCATGTCAGCATTCGCACTTCTGATACCTCCAGCAAGCTTCTCAACTCACCTTCACAGGCTTACAGAACGCTCCTCTACCGCATCACCTAAGTGATACCCGTAGCTTCGGTGCATGGTTTGAGCCCCGTTACATCTTCCGCGCAGGCCGACTCGACTAGTGAGCTATTACGCTTTCTTTAAAGGGTGGCTGCTTCTAAGCCAACCTCCTAGCTGTCTAAGCCTTCCCACATCGTTTCCCACTTAACCATGACTTTGGGACCTTAGCTGACGGTCTGGGTTGTTTCCCTTTTCACGACGGACGTTAGCACCCGCCGTGTGTCTCCCATGCTCGGCACTTGTAGGTATTCGGAGTTTGCATCGGTTTGGTAAGTCGGGATGACCCCCTAGCCGAAACAGTGCTCTACCCCCTACAGTGATACATGAGGCGCTACCTAAATAGCTTTCGAGGAGAACCAGCTATCTCCGAGCTTGATTAGCCTTTCACTCCGATCCACAGGTCATCCGCTAACTTTTCAACGGTAGTCGGTTCGGTCCTCCAGTTAGTGTTACCCAACCTTCAACCTGCCCATGGATAGATCGCCCGGTTTCGGGTCTATTCCCAGCGACTAGACGCCCTATTAAGACTCGCTTTCGCTACGCCTCCCCTATTCGGTTAAGCTCGCCACTGAAAATAAGTCGCTGACCCATTATACAAAAGGTACGCAGTCACCCAACAAAGTGGGCTCCCACTGCTTGTACGCATACGGTTTCAGGATCTATTTCACTCCCCTCTCCGGGGTTCTTTTCGCCTTTCCCTCACGGTACTAGTTCACTATCGGTCAGTCAGTAGTATTTAGCCTTGGAGGATGGTCCCCCCATATTCAGACAAGGTTTCTCGTGCCCCGTCCTACTCGATTTCATGACCAAGAGATTTTCGCGTACAGGGCTATCACCCACTATGGCCGCACTTTCCAGAGCGTTCCGCTAATCTCAAAGCCACTTAAGGGCTAGTCCCCGTTCGCTCGCCACTACTAAGGGAATCTCGGTTGATTTCTTTTCCTCAGGGTACTTAGATGTTTCAGTTCCCCTGGTTCGCCTCTTGCACCTATGTATTCAGTACAAGATAACCATCTTATGATGGCTGGGTTCCCCCATTCAGACATCTCCGGATCAAAGTCTGTTTGCCGACTCCCCGAAGCTTTTCGCAGGCTACCACGTCTTTCATCGCCTCTGACTGCCAAGGCATCCACCGTATGCGCTTCTTCACTTGACCATATAACCCCAAGCAATCTGGTTATACT
>NZ_JALJES010000044.1:0-3766 GCF_023242525.1 Pseudomonas sp. MWU12-2319 | reverse complement strand
TGAGTTTGCCCTGGGACGGTCACCCGGTAGAACACCGGGTCGGCATCGCCCCTGACGATAAAGCCCTTGCTGATTGTAAAGAACAGCTGCTCGTTGGCATTGCCGTCGATCACGTCCGTCCAGACCGGGGCTTGTTCATTCCCCCAGTAGAAGCCGATCGCGTCACCGTTCTCCATGGGCTCCCAAGGGTCGACGATGCATTTCAAACCACCTTCGACCAACGCGACGCCGATACCACCCTGGTAGTCTTCGAAGGGCGGGGCCATATTGGGGATGATCGGCGCGTAAAGGTCCCGCAATGGATTGCCATTGCCTGGCCTGGCAGAGGGGGATGGCTTTTTCATGAAAGCATTCCTGCGTAGCATGTTTCGCCGAAGAGGCGGCGAGACCTACAACCCAGAAGTTATTAACCGGCAGATGAAATACGGCGTCTACTGTCAGAAATGACAGGTCGGGCAGGTTATCCGACCAATGGCTCATGATCCGCCGTCGCCGCGAGGATGCTCAATGAAGGGCGTCCTCGTTGATACCTCGGTATGGGTCAACCATGGCGCAATCCACCGATGAGTTGAGTGATCCTTAATTGTCCGGCACCCGACAATACGCCCCTAACCAGGCTTCTCTGGCCGATGTACTGATATATCCGGTGTAGGGATTGGTGAAGAGGGGCCAATTAGGGTTGTTGTTCTCGAACTGCCCGGTCCAATGATCGTAGTTCCAGCCAATAGCCATTACATAATATTGCCGAAGTGCGGCCATGGTGCCGCCATCTGGACGGGATGAGTTGAAGGAGTTATTCGCCCCCACGGAGTTTGCCCAGGCCGGGGCATTGGCCCCCTGGATCGAGGGAATCGTGGCGATTTTCCAGGCGTTCGAGCGCACGATTGGGTATGAAACCGTCTGCCCAAAGGTGTCGCTTACCTCGATCGTTGCCTGACCGTTTTTATAACCGATGACCACACCGTTGCCGTCAACCTGGGCGACCGCGTTGTTTGACGAGCGGTAGGTAAATGGCGGGGTACCACTCGTGGGCCGGCGAGTGATCGTGGTCCCTGCCGGCATGGGGGTGGCGTTTCGTTGCATGCCGGTGTAAACGAAAAACCCGTTGAGCTGCACGGTGCTGGTGTCGATCTCCAAACGTGCAAAGGTCTTGACGGTATAGGTGCGCAGCGGAAAGACGGTGGCAGCCTCGTCCGAGGTGGAACCGTTGAATTTGATCTTGAGTTCCACCGTCAACGGGGTGTTGTTTCCCAGCTCTCCCAATTGCGCACGCGGGATATTTTTTGAAAGCCCGTTGGTCACTTCCGGCACAATCACTTCCGATGCCGTGTACAGGGTGATGATGTGATCACTGCCATTGGCCTTTTTACCCAGGCAGCGTAGCCAGACTCTTTGCTTGGCCGCGATACCGGGCCATGGGCTCACCTTGACGGTGGCGTCGCCCGTGAAGGTGCTCAGGTCGAGCGTCGTGCCGGTGCCATTGTTCTCGGCTTGCTGGATATAAGGTTTGTTCTGATCGGTCAGGGTAATGACGGTAAACGTCCAGGCCCCTGATACCGGTTCGCTGCCATATTTGGCCTTGGCGGTGAAGCTGTGGGGACCGGGTGCCACGGCGATGGGCGTGGTGGTGGTCCAGGTGCCACCGGTGGCGACGAAGGTGCCCTTGGGTGGTGGGGTGTCGTTGTCGAAGAGGTCAATACTGAATCCAGGGCTGGCGCGGCCAGTCAGGACCACCGAGGTGGCGGCGGTGACACCGCCGTTGGGGATGGCAGGGGTGGCGCTTTCGCTGACCGCTGTGATGGTCGGTGCCACCAGTGCAACGGTCTTGAGGGTATAGGTGCGCAGGGGAAAATCGACCGCGTTGGCCTGGGTCGAGCTCTGATCGAAGGTCACTTGCAGCACGACGTTCAATGCCGAGCCGTCGCGCAATTTCTCCAGTTCGCTGCGCAACAGCGGTGTGGACAACCCGGCCGTCACTTCCGAGGGAACGACCTCGTAAGCCGTGTAGAGGGGGATGGTATAGGGTGAGTTGTCGACCGCCGTCCCCTCGACGTGCAGCCAGACGCGCTGACCGGCGGCGATCAGCGGCCACGGTGCCACGGTGACCCGCGTATCGCCGATAAAGGTCGACAGATCCAGTTCACTGCCAATGCCGCCTTGCGCGGCCTGGGGAATCAGCGGCATGGGTAGACTGATGTCGGGTATCGCCTGCACGTTCAGCGTCAATGCACGGGACGGCTCGGATTCGCTGCCGCCGCTAGGGGTCACGGTGTAGGTGACCGTCACCGACCGGTCCAGGTTGTAGGCGAGGACCTCCACCGGGACAGGTATCTCCCGACTGCCGGGCAGCGCCTGCAGCGGGGTGGTATGAGACCCGGCCCCGGCGGTGCCGGCCCAGGTCACGCGGACCTGATCGCCAGGCCGGATACCGTAATCCGGAATCTCCACGGTCAGGGTATCCTTGGCCGCCACTGGATTGAGTTGCTGGTTGGGCGAAACTCCGGTGGCCTGCTTGACGCTGGGAGCGGCCAGGTCCATGGCCGTGCCGATATCCATCGGCAGGACCTCCGAGGGACTGATCCTTCCCGTCACACGCTTCACCCAATAGGAGGCCTTCACGGTCCCTCCCTCGTTGTTCTTGATCAGGTCGAAGTTGATGGAGAAAGGGATATCCGAAGTCTCGTTGATTTCAGTGATCGGGGTGGAGTCGGTTTTGATCCCGGTTCGTGAGCCGTTCCAGACGTAGTGCACCTTATCGCCGCGAATCTGCCCGTCATATTGCCGGACAATCAAGCGAGTCCCGGCGGGCACATCCGCAGGATCAAGGACACCGTCCTGCTCGCCTTCAACATCAGGTGGAGGTAGCTCGGCGACGGGCTCGCCGATGTTCAGCAGGTCGGCATGCAAGGACTGGCGACTGACGACTTCGCGGGCGTCCGTATCGCGCAGCAGCAGGTAGAAGAGCTCCAGCGTGCCACCGTCGATGGCGCGCAAATGTTCACCGTCGACCGAGATGTGAAGCGACTCTTTGTCCCTCTCTTCGCCATGGCTGATCAGGCGAAGAGGAAAGGATGGAAAGTAAATCTGGGTGCCTCGCGTGCCGAGCCACTTCAGGTCAATGGCTTGGCCCTCGGTCATGCTTTCATCCCAGGGAATCTCGATCAGGGTATAGGGCAACGCGGGATCAAGGGTGCCGGCGATAGCGTCCTCGGCGATGGGCGCGGCCAGTTGCCTGGCTTCGCCGATGACCTCGATGAACTGGCTTTTGGAGCGCAGGTCGGCGGAGCCATCCGCCTTGACCAAACGGTAGGAGAGCGCCGCCCGGGTGTTGACCAGTAGACGGACATCGATGCTGGGCATGGGAATATCGACGATGCTGGGCACACTGGTAACGGTTTTAAGCTCATACACACGGTCTACCGTTTCGCCCTCTAGCGAGATGCCTCGCAGGCGTATCTCGATCTCGTCGCCCGGGGCGAAGTCGGTGCGGCCGGGGACGAGGTTCATCGCCATGACGCGAGCGGTCACCGTGTCGGGGTTGGGCAAGGTGTCCATGTTCAGGACGTTGTTGAAGGCTTCCTCGATAATCGGTGCGGTGAGCCGTGGGCTGCCGGTGTCAACGTCGATACGAATCGTGGTGCTCCAGTCCTCGGAGCGGTTATTGACCACATCCAGGACATAGAAAGCCACTGGAATGCCGTCGGCCTCGGAGTCGCCTTCCTCGTCGATCACCGCCTTGTCGACGGTGATGACAATCACGTGGTTG
>NZ_JALJES010000043.1:0-3908 GCF_023242525.1 Pseudomonas sp. MWU12-2319 | reverse complement strand
CGAGCTGGCACAGCTGAAGATGGACTCAGTACTGGATGGGCAAGCGGTCAGCACCGGCGGCTGACCACGTTCTACGGAGAGCGGAAAGCCTGGCTTTCCGCTCATTCGGGTCTGAAGTTCAACAGCCGTGTCAGCCCCCCTCAGTCGATTGCCTGCGCCCTGCTCGGACCGCCCCCATGCAGTGTGCGACGCAGTTGAACCACCACAGGCTGAATCAAGATAATGATCGCTGCCGCCGCATAAAGGGCTGCCGTTGCGCACCTGTGATGCCTGTTCGCTGACCGGCTGTCAACTTGCTGAATGGATTGCTGAATGCTCAAGCAAGCGGTCTGAGAAACTTCACTTGGACCGAGGATGATGTCAAGGTAATAGCCTAGTGCCTTGATCCATTCGGCCAGAGCCACGTGCTTCACCGCTTGGTCAATTTCAAATGGACTTGCTGTGTTAGACATTCAGGGAAAATGTGATGCTTATGCGCTGGTGTGCCCCGTGGCTGTTGTATCTTGCTGTGAGCCAGGTTTGGGCTGTGGAAGCCGAACCCCAGAAGCTGATCACTTCAACTGTCGGCGATACGAGCGTCCAAGTGTCCGTGCTGAAGGCGAAGTCTCAGTCGGATGACGACAAAAAAATCGTGACCTTGACGCGAGAAGGTTCACAGCCGATCACGCTCAGAAACTTCGACTTCGACGTGCTCTATACAGACCCCGACCCCACCCATGCGCCGAACATGATCGTGGTGGGCCGCAGTGGTGGCGCTAATTGTTGCCATACGTTGCACATCATCAGTTTTGCTCCATCACTGCATAAACAAGATATCGAGGCTTACAACTCGGATCAGTTCGATATGCAGGAGGTTGCTCATGGCGGACCGGTATTGGGTTTCTTCGATTTCAGTTTCGCGTTTTGGTACCACTCATTCGCAGGCAGCCCTGCACCGCCAGTCTCGCTCAGTTGGGATGCCGTACAGGGACGCTATGTACTGAACGTCGCTGGCATGCGCAAACCGGCGCCATCGGATGTCGAGCTGGAAGAAGATACGCAGGCGCTCCTGCTGGAAGAGGTCGGTACCAACGATCTGTGGCCACCCGCCCTGCTATGGCGTGACATGCTGACGTACATCTATTCAGGCAACAGTGCGTCGGCCCGAACCTTGATGGATACAGCATGGCAACCGAAATGGGGTGAAAAACAGCTGTTTTTTACCTGCTTTAGCCAGAAGCTGCACGCAGGCTGGCTCTGGAACTACATGGACATCGGTCACTTAATGAAGGCCGACGGCGACTTTCCCAAACCGATAAGTGTACCGGAGAGCTGTACACAGTCAGCGCCGGAGCGGACCCCGACGAGCCATATATAACAAAGTCCTCGCCGGTCGTAAGTCGTATACCATTTCCGTTTTTTGGCAAGGATGTGCCATGCCCCTCCGAGACTGAACACCTAGCAAGCAGTTTATTGATCTGTATTCGTAGCGCTCGGTTTTCCCAGAGCTCAAGGAGTGTTGAAATGATTAAGCGTGCTCTGGTTATAGCGTGTCTGATACCAACGATTGCGTCTGCCGCGAGTTTCGATTGCGACAACGCCCATTCACCTTTGGAAAAAGCCGTGTGCGCCGATCCGGCGCTATCAACGTTGGATAGCTCAATCGCAACGTCGTATAACGCCGCGTTGCAACGCCTGTCGTCGGACGGACAGACCATCCTGCGAGACGGGCAACGACAATGGTTGCAGTTCGTACGAGATCTCTGTTTCACGCCTCAGGATGCCTCCGAAGTCGGATTCTGCCTGACTAAGCGCTATACAGATCGCCTCAAAGACCTTTCTACCGCGGCGGTTACGATTGGGCCCTACCTGTTCAGCCGTAGCGACTACTTTTCCGCGACCACTCTCGACAAAGCTGGCCGGCCGTACGAAATTCACGCCGGCGCACCACGAATCGATGCACCGTTGTCACCAGCGATTGCGTCATGGAATGACGCAATGGAAAAAAAACGGACGATGCGCGCGGTTGACTCGGATTGCGGCTCTAGACATGGCGACGAATACTCCAGCCTTGAAGTGAACTACGCTTCCGCGAAGGTAATCAGCGTCAAGGCGACAGACTGGGAATACTGCCATGGCACGCCGCATGGCCAAGGCGGAACGACCGGCCTCACGTACATCATCGAGCCGCGCCTCCATACTCTTGAAGCTGCGGATCTGTTCAACATGGACACCGCCTGGAAAGACTTTTTGACCAGCCGAAGCTACGAGGCCATCAAAAAGAAAGCTGACGGCACGTCAGTAGAACGCGATAGGGTCGAGCGCGCCGCCATCAACATCCGTGGCTGGACGCTTACACAAGACGGCTTGCTCATTACTATTGATCCATACACGGTGCTCGCCTACGCGTTTGGGACGACCGAGGTCATCATTCCGTGGAGCGACCTGAAGCCCTTTCTTGCGCCAAACGCGCCTATTCCGCCAATGACCTGAAAAAGCTTGTAGCAGTTGGGGTTTTGACAGCCACCTGGGGCGTTATTCATTGTGTCGGCGTGTACCGCTGACGCTGTCAGGCCCTGTCGACTTCTGTCGATGGAAGCATTCACTTCTCCCATCCTCCGTCCGTGGTCAGGCAGGGGCATTTACCGTTTTCCATTCATTCCCCCTGACAAATCTTGCAAGAGGCCTTCCTGCATGAACACCAGGCTTAAAATAGGCGTGAGCCAACGCAATGGCATGATCTGCCAATACCCGCAGCAGCGTTATTTGTTCCTGGAGCACAACATGGCTACGCGAAATGTCGTTCTCACTGATCATATGGACCAGATCATCAATGACCTGGTTGTCTCCAGCCGGTACCAGAACGCCAGCGAAGTCATGCACGAAGGGCTTCGCCTGCTGGAGCAGCGTGAGGCTGAAGAACTGACCAAGCTCGATGCGTTGCGTCATGCCACTTCATCAGGACTGATGGACCTGGAACGAGGTCATGTCATCGAGATTGGTGGCGACCAGTTGGGAGAGCTTCTGGCTGACATCGGCGAACGAGCGACCCTCCCCCCACCAAAAACCGCTGAGCATGGGGAAGTACCGTCTCTCTCATACGGCCCTCAGTGATATCGAGGATGTCCTCAGGTACTCCCAAGTACAGCTTGGCTCACATACCAGGATCGGGTGCCAGGCGCTCATACGTACAACCATCGAAGACCTTGCAGAAACGCCAAACAGAGTGGGTAGCAGCCCTCGAGATGAACTCTCAGAGGGACTGAGGAGCGTTCATCTGCCCCACGTACGCAAGCAGGCTGCAACGGCCACGGGCACCGTACAGAGACCGCGGCATGTCGTTTACTATCGATTGGCGGATGACCAGGTCATTGAGATCGTTCGGATACTGCATGACGCCATGGAAGTCAGGCAGCACCTTACGCTGGAATTGATAGGTAGTTAGCGGCGCACAGCCATGAAGTACCTACTCCCCTCCTATTCACTTTTGTACACCGGCGCGGGAAATGCTTTCCCGCCGGATCAAGTGTTCCTGCACGTTCCCCCCCTGCGCATATAAGCACCGTCCAGCAAAGGCTGACCACTCGAACAGCAACGTTCCTACACGTCCAGAGGAAGCAAATTTGTAGTCCTGGTCCCTGCTCTAGTCGCTACGCCATCGGCCTGAAAAAGCTTGTAGCAGTTGGGGTTTTGACAGCCCTCTGCAACGTTGTTCATTGTGTGGGGGCATACCGCTGACGTTGTCAGCACCATGTCCATGTAGCTTGGATCCGGGAAGCTACGATGCGCCATTGCGCATTGATCCACTCCCCAGGTCGCAACGCTTCCAGTAGCGCGACCGATCGACTGCTGTCGATGGAAGCTCTGCTGTTGCTTCACTGTTTCCCCCATACGGGCCTCGCCCGTATGGGCCAGGTCCTCCCTTAATC
>NZ_JALJES010000042.1:0-3968 GCF_023242525.1 Pseudomonas sp. MWU12-2319 | reverse complement strand
CTTTCCTCGGCGGTGGTGCAAACGCGCTGCGTCGACTCGAAATGGCGCTCTTCATGATGGGGTACGACCTCGGCATCGCAGCGTGAACAACCATGAGTACGTCGCCTGACATCAAATCATTGATCATCGACCTCATTGGGCATGGCGTGTTGGACGCAACGCTCAGAGCGCTACTCACCGAACAATCGCCGAGTCTGGTCGTGGGTGACATCAAGGAGGCACTTCTGGAGTTGCAGCGTCAGGGTGTGATCATTGGCGCCGGCGGAATGTGGCTACCAGGGCATGCTGAAATCGCGGAGTGTTACAACCCCGCGATTGTGGAGCAGTTGCTCAACCCGGGGGAGTTCGTGGAGGTCGATGTCGATGAGCTGATCGCGGAGCTCGAAGCGATGCTCGTGAAGGCCCGAAGTGCCAAGAGCTAAACGTGGCTTCTGGAGGATCAAGTGTCGTTGCCTGAGCTCAGAGATGCGCTTTTCCGATGGGTCTAGGGATTTGATCCTGAGGTCACGCTTTCTCTTGCTCAGCGAAGCACAGCTCCGCTTGCGAGTATGGGGCACTAGTCCTTTTTAGGCGGGATAGGATGGCCCGGGTTGGGCGGATATCTGAGACCGAGCTGAGGCCAAGGCTCTTGAGCGCACCCATTGCCTCAAGGTCTGCAATGTCGGCTTCGAGGTGCTGCAATAGGGTCTTCACGGTATGGCCGCTTTCCACGCTCAACGTGAGTGTGAACAGCGTTAATGGACTGAGCCCCAGCGCCCCATTGATGGCCGTCAGCTTGTCGATGATAGGGCTCGATCGCCCATGCTCCAGTTTCGACATATAAGTCCGACTGGTGGTGTCGGCCATGTGCTTCTGAGTCAGCCCGCGGCTGACGCGCATGGCTTTTAGGACAGTGGCAAAGCCTGTTTTGAGCGACATAGATGCTCCTGGCCAAAGCGAAGCGAGAAAAGCTTTCCACGCTTGCTTGAAGCGGCGGAAAGCTCTGACATAGAGCATCAGAGCGTATCACGAGTGCCCCGGCAGCTTGAGCCTATGGCGAATTAAAATCGGCATGCGTAAAGCATGTCTTTGGATATTCCTCTGAGCTCTCCAAATTTCAAGTACTGGCTTCGAACCTCTTCAACGAAGTCGAGGCACTTTTTGTTGAGTTGCTCAATCCCCCCTAAATCGCTTTTTAAGCTGCAGAACCAATTGGATGTTGGTTCATACGAAGGGTGGGGGCGGCTCGGATAGAGACTTTTGGTGTGAGGGCACTCATTTTTTTCTGAAGATAAATGGATAAGATCTATTTGCTTGTTGAATTTATTTGCCCTTCTGTAGCTGATTACGAAAAGCGGATCTCCATGTGCGATCGTGTTTCTTATCGTCTTCAGTGTTTCGAAGATGTCCCAAAACTTCAAGGATTTTGGTTTTACATTATTGTTCGTGAGTTCTTGTATTTTGCTGGCTGCTTCAAAGCCATCTGAAAAATTTGTCTGATCTAAGAAATATTGTTTTTGATATTCTTGGTGAGATAGCACATAGGTCAGGCACCAGAAGGTTTTGACGATCATGCTCTCAATTAACGCCACGTGTTTGACGAGAATGAGCTCATTCTGAAGCTTTGCAAGCGACTCGATAGTTTTCAGGGGTTGAGTGCTGCTGAGTCTTTCTATATTTATTTCATGCAAGGCATCCCAGTCTTGCTGACTGTGCGCCATGCTTTCTCTTTCAGTGAATTTGCTTTCGCTCTCGCTAGCCTGAGTGTTGTACTCCATGAGGTCTCTTTCATGGTTTTTTATTAATGAGGCTATCACATCGCTCAAGCTTTTTAGTTCATTTTTTACATGATTCATGCGCATGAGTGACATACAGGTTCCTTTGCCAAGATGTTCTTTGTTTCACGCTAAAGGCTATTGATTTGATCAACACCTAAGCCAGTTGTGCCCGAGGAACACAACTGGCCACGTGTATTTACGCTAAGTCATTGTGACGGTGGATCCAGTGGGCAGGGATGAGCCCGTCGTCTTTGCTCTGCCACGCCGCTACGGGCACGGTGTCAGCGACTTGGCCCCAGATGTCCGGGCCCGCATGCTCAAGGACGATGATCTGGATGAAATGGCCTGCACGCTTGAGACCTTCAGCCAAGACTTCGAAGATTCGGCGTGTGGCAACGACATCCGCTGGGCGGGCTTGATTCACCGCTTCGAATCCCGCATCCAGTGCGTTGAGGCCACCGGTATTGCTTGGGAAATAGACCTGGCTCGGCTGGTCGATCACGATGAAGCTGAAAGGTGGGAGCTTGCGATTCTCGTCCTTCGACAGGTATTCATGAATGCCGAGGAACGTCGCGATGTGATACCCCATCCAGTTCGCACCACTGCCGATTTCCCAGAGAAAATCCCGCTGGCCGTGGGAGTCGAAGCGAAGCGTGAGCTCTTTCCGATCGAGATAGATCTGAGCGCCAGGCGTTCCGTTCAAGCCGAACTGATCCGCATAGTCCTCGAACATCGGGGCCAGCTGGGCATCCACCTTCCGCTCTTGCTCAGCCATGTCAGTCAGCGACATCTGGAAGTTGTAATGCCGAATCAGGCTTTCCAGCTCGGTCATGCGCTTCTTCAGACCGTCGTCCGCTTCAGAGCCATCCAGTTGTTTGATCAGCCGGCTGATCTCACCCGCCACATAGTAAATCTGGCCAATGGCAGTACGGGTGCGCTCATCCTCTTGGACCAAGCGACCCTGCTCTCGCATCAAACGAGACAGCTCACGCTCCTCCTTGGCACGTTGCCGTTTCAGCGTAGCCAGTTGCTTGTCGACGACGGGGTTGTCCTTGAGCGCGTCCGAAATCCGGGTGACCTTGTTGACCTTCTCTTCCAGGTTCTCGATCACCATAGGCAAGGCGTTGGTGAACGAGCCGCAGGCCACGCAGTGCCCACCATCAGTGACGCTCTGCTTGAGCCAGTCGAGCCCAATGACATGGGACTTCTCAGTATCAATCGCCGCGACGAATCGCTTGCTGTTACGCGCCAGGTGGTCGAAGCCATCGATCTGGGCATCAAATTCGTCAACAATACGTTGTTGCTTACCGACTTCCTCGATGACCACCTTTAGCTTTTCTGAGATATGCAGTCGTTGAGGTTCCAGGAGTGTCTGCTCCAGCCGCCCTTCATCGGTCGCGATGACGACCTTTTTGAGCAGTTCGACTTTCTGAGCACCTTGGGTACTGGTGCGCTCAAGCAAGCCCAGCTGAATGCAGCGATCAAACAGTTGGTCGACGTCAGCGTAGTGGCTCGCCTTGGCCGCATCGTGGACTGCAAGCTGCTTGCGCAGCCGATCTTGCTCGCGCTGCGCTTCATCCCGACGCCGCTCATTCATGATGTAGTTTGCATCCACCATACCGAGCGCGTAGGGCATAGCTCGCGTCAGGCGCTCCTTGTGAGCAAACGAGTCGGTTTTGAAGAACAGGGTGTTGGGGTTTGCCACGATGTGCTGAGGCAGGAAGTTGAACGCCGCCATGTCGCGATAGGAACTGCGGCGGTCGAAGCCCGACGGCTCTTCCTCATCGGAGTGGGGGAGGTCACTGACCCGAACCATGCCGTCGAAGGCGGCTTTGTACTGCCCCAAGGAGTGGGTACGGTAAACGGAGTTCGGGATCTGTTCATCATCGACCTCCAGCATGCAAAGCTCGTTAGAGCCTTGGGAGCTTCCCGGAGTGCGTCGCGCGACGATGTAGGTCGTATCGAGAAGGCGGATCTTCATCCCGAACCAATCGACTGTGTCGCGGATGATGCCGATTGGAATCTGACACTTGGTCGCGCCCAGCACGTAGTCAATGATGTGCACAATTGACGACTTGCCGGTGCCGCTCAGCCCGTAAATGATGTTGATCTTCCCGTCTTGAAAGGGAATGACTCGTGGTTCCAAGCCAGGGCAGCGAGGCCAGAGGATGACTGCGTCAATCGTGAATTTCATTGGGAATCCCAAACAAG
>NZ_JALJES010000041.1:0-4168 GCF_023242525.1 Pseudomonas sp. MWU12-2319 | reverse complement strand
TCCAGCCTATCACCTGTTCTGGATAGGACCCCACGAAGACTATTCCCTTTCACTTGAATGAAATTTCCTAGAAAATCCCAACCCGTTGCGCCTGTCAGGACCGGCGACTAGTCTGCACAGTGTCACCGCCAATTCGGTGATACGGACGTGCAAGTCCGGACTGACAAAAGGCGCGCGACGCCAAATATTCCAGGTGTTTTTTTATGCCTGAAATATTGTGTTATGGCGGCCGTGCGCGGGAGATTCTTCGGGATCTGCCGGGTTTACCTTTTGCCCCGGTCTTGCACACCTGCGTACGGCCGCCACCTTTATTCGCGTGCAAGCGAACGGTGACGGTCCCACTCATCAAAAGGGATACACCATGTTCAAGATCACCCCCAATCCGCCTGTCGCGGAAGACCTCAACTCCCCAGCATTCCGGCTCGCCGCCGAGCGTGCCTTCGCTCACTACGAGCTACCCACGACTCGTACCCCGCCCCGAAAACGACAATCACGCAACACCGAAGAAACCCTGCTCCATATCTACGAAATCCTCCAAAGCGCCTCGGCGACCGCCTACGAATCGGCGGACAATCTCCAGGGTTTGCAGCGCAAACTCGCGTTGGGGGCCGTGCACCTGATCGACATGGCTCAACAAGAGATGGATGGACTGCTCGACGCCTGATGGACTGAGCGCGTGACCCGCTCCCGCACGATCAGGCGGGCAGGAGCGGTCACTTTTCTTCAGCTTGTTGCAGCCCCTTGTCAAGATCGATACCTGACCTTCAGCATCGCCACCTACGAATCTGTATTTTTCAGTTCCACGGACTAACGCAGCCCAAACTTTTCACGATAGCTTTTCATTCAATACATACCCATCCGCTCAAAAATTAAAAGAAAGGCTTCTAGAAAACCGACTGAAATACCCTTCATTTTTCCTGTTATATTTTTCGACACTTACCTTGCCCAGAGTCAGTTGCCCTGGATGCTTAGCCCTTTGCGGGGACGGGGCGGCACCATGTTTTTTTAGCGCATGGCTCATCATCATCTCAAGCTGGTGCTTTTTATCAACATCTATATCATTCGGAACATCCCCGACATCAACTCTTTTATAATCAAACTTATCAACGTAAGCCAATCCTTTATCAACCTGAAACAGCCCAATTTTCAGATAACGCTTGACGCCCCTCTCTTCCAGCCTCAGCGGACTTTCACGTAACACGTTGTGCTCATGATGTAAATATTTTTGCTCCTCATCCGAGAATCGTTTATCACCAATTCTATTGGAAATAATTGCCATTTTCGTAACGATGGCGAGTTCTTGCTCATGGTAATATTCTTTAATCAAAGAGTACGCTGCATATGCGCTTGACCCAGTCACACCTGTATCAATGACAACAGCAGCGCGAATATCATGAGACGTTTTCTCTCCGAGTGAACGGTCTAAAAAATCAAATCGATTCTTTTTTTCTGATGCCGATAAATCACTCATAGACGTGATTTCTTTACCACCGGCTAAACCGGATATTTGCAAATTGGCCGTTCTAAGCCCCATTTGCTCAATGTATGCTCCAAGGACTAAAGGACTACGACCCACGAGAATAAAAAGTGTTTCAGCTGGCGATACCCCCTGCGTCGATAAACCCTCGCTTATCGAGGCGAATATCGATGCATACCCTTCTATATCCTTTTTATCAAACATCACGCGCACGGGCTCATATCCCTGCTCATCCTTGAAGGTCAATGGGCTGTTGCTCACCATTCGATAGACATTCGGGCCATCCAGAGTTCCTGCCGGATCTGGATTGATCCAACGCTGCAACCATGGCGCGTAATACCTGAAGCCATAGTAGTAAAGCCCTGTCGTATCCTGTTCCTTACCTGAATAACGCACCGTCTTGTAACTTGCCTCCACCTCACTTCGCCCGGCAAACCAGGCCGTACTGCCAAAGGGGTGATAGGTTTCCTGGCTGATCACCTGCGCCTCGCTATCCAGCTCCAGACTGCTGGAGCCCAAATGGTCGGTCAGGTTGTAGCGATATTGATTATTGGCGATGCCGGAAGGCGGCGCGGTTTCCCAGTGCAGCACCTGCATCGCACTGCGTCCGGCCTGGACACAGATCACCTGCAACACTTCGCCAGTGCCTTCATGGGTGCGGATTTCCAGGCCCGGCAAGTAGCGGACTTCGGATATCAGCGAACGGGCGTTGGTCTGGGTAGTCCTGACTTTGCGTTGCCGCATACCATCGCCGTCGTATAGATACAACTCAAGATCATCGTCAGCATTCTCACGCTCTACCGGTCGCACCTCACACAACTGATTACGCAGATCCCAACTCATTGCCTGCCCTGGTTGCAGGTCCAGCAGATTACCGTTGCCATCAAACGCAGCCGCAATCTCTTCTTCGGTCGGAGGCCGGCCATTCTGCTCAAGCAGGCAGCGATTGCTGTAGCGCGCCGCTGTCAGCTTGCGGCTGTGGTTTTGCGGACCGACATGAACCAACTCCAGTAAGTTGCCACCGGCGTCATAGCGGTAAGTTTGATGGTAGTTGGCGACGGCACCCGGATCGTCGAAGCGATTGAAACCCGGTCCTCGACTGGCGGCGCCCGCCTCCCAACCGGTCGCTTCGATCAGTTGGTAAAGGCTGTCATAGTCATAGCGCTTGACCGGCTCAACCCGCTGATTGGCGAAATAACGAATCGGCAAGGCAGCGTCTTCAATGCTCAGCACATTGCCCACCGGGTCGTATTCATAATGCAGGTCTTGCAGCGCCGCTTCAGTTCCATGTCGAGCCTGAAGCCGGATCAAGCGGCCATCTTCAGGGCGATAGGTCAGCGTACTGACCACACCGTTGCCGGCGGTTTCCTGTTCAACCTGGACGTAGGCGCTGTAGGCAATGGCGCTGACCAGGGTTTGAGGTGTGACCTGACCGCTCAGTTGCAGATGACTCGCCAATAACTGGCCATCCACGGTGTAGTCGAACAGTTGCCGATTGCCCTTGGCATCAATCTGTTCCAGCACATCGCCCAGCGGATTGAAGTACGTCGCGCTGGTTGCCGCTTGCTCCATGGGCTCCAACAGAACATCCCGTTCCGGCAGCCCTTGCGGCCAATCCGGTGATTCCAGCGCGCTCAGAAAGCGCTGGGTCTGCTCAAGCACTCCGCCCGTCAAGGCGTAGTCATCCACCGTCAACGTGCCCGCCGGATCATCATGTCGGATCAACTGCCCACATTGATTGTGAGCGGCGAAATCGGCACCGGCATCGGCGTATCCATGACGTTCGGTGCATCGCGCGACGTCACCTTCGCCCTGCTCGAAAATGGCCAGCGGTCGCAGCAGATCGTCATACTCGACCCACCGCTCGCTGCCCCGGCTATCCCAAGTTTGCACAAGCTGATCCCCATCACCGAACAAGTTGACCCGCTTGCCCGCATCGACGCTGGTCGAACCCAACACCTTCCCGGACAGTGAATAAGCATTGGTGAGATTGGCAGGCGTTGCGGCATCTTCCGCACTCAGCGACCAAAGCCTGGGATCCCATTGCTCGATCAGCCGCCCCATCGCGTCATAGGCACTGCGGTTGATCCGCTCTTCTGGCTCCTCCGTCTCGACGGAACGGCAATAAGCAACCACCCGCACCGCCAGACCACGGGGATCAATCACAGACAGCGTCGGCGTATGAGTGTGAATACCACCCGTTAATATCGACATGACCCAGGCTCATCGTAGGATGCGTCAATCCAGTAACTACCTGATCCACGCCCCCGACTACTGTCAGAAATGACAGTACCGACAAATGGTAGATGCCCAATCTTTCGTACTGGGTTGCTCAGATCTCGACGACCTTGTCCCATCTGAACAACGGGTTTTCAGGCGCCCTCGAACGTTGGTCGCTATATCCACGCGGATTGCAGATCACACGTGTGCCTTCTGCGAAATAATCGAATGCAGTATGGGTGTGACCATGGATCCACAGTGCAACCGGCGCGCGCACGAGAGCAGGCAGATCGCTCACATAACCCGCCGAGGCGCGATCCGTCGCGAACTTTTCCGCCAGGCTTGGCCTGAGCGGCGCATGGTGCGTGACCACAATCGTCTGGCCATCGAAGGGCTTTGCCAGCTCATCTTCCAGCCATGCCCGCGCTTGCTTGTGGAGTGTCAGCGAGTCGCGGGGAGTAAACGAACGTA
>NZ_JALJES010000040.1:0-4485 GCF_023242525.1 Pseudomonas sp. MWU12-2319 | reverse complement strand
GATCGTGATTTCAGCGAGCGCTAGAGTACCGGCTGAGCGGGTCATGGCGTAACTCCAGTCAAGGTTGACGGTGGAGTTTATTGGGCGCCGCAAACGGGAGGCTGGCTACTGTCAGAAATGACAGGTCGAGCAGGTTATCCGACCAATGGCTCATGTGTCGGGATGGCGGCTGCGGGTCTGAGCGTTGAAGCGCGCAGTGCAACAAAACCGCAGGCGATACGATTCAAGCTGAAAAAATACCGAAAGGGGGCCGCTTGTCGGATTGATGTAGTGAAAGCATCAGCTTTGTCTCAAAGTATCATCAATGTTGATGCGGGAGATAACCATGAGAACGACTGTGACGATTGATGACGCCCTGTATGAACGGGCGCTGGAAGTGGCCGATCCATCGATGGACAAGGCAGACCTGTTCCGTGAAGCCATCAAGACCTTTGTACGCATTCAAGCGGCCAAACGACTGGCCGCCCTGGGCGCAACGTTGCCAGAGATGCAGGAGATCCGCCGTCGCCGCGAGGATGCTCAATGAAGGGCGTCCTCGTTGATACCTCGGTATGGGTCAATCACTTTCGGCATCGCAACGATGCGTTGGTTGACTTGCTCGAACTTGATCTTGTGATGGCGCACCCACTGATTGTTGGCGAAATCGCCTGTGGAACACCTCCCAATCGGATTCAAATGCTGTCCGATCTCGAGGGGTTACAGCAGACCCAACAGGCCCATCTTCGGGAGGTCCTGGCCTTTATTGAACGCGAGCGTCTGTTCGGTTTGGGCTGTGGTTTAGTGGACATGTTGTTGCTCGCCTCCACGTTGATGACGCCGGAAGCTGAACTCTGGACGATGGATAAGCGGCTGTGTGCGCTGGCAGAACGCTTTGGCGTGATGCACCGACCTGCATTGCATTAATGAAAATGAAGGGGGAGCAAGGCTCCCCCCTTTATGGCCTAAATAAATCAGTCACCTTTTTCAGTCACCTTTTTCAAATCAGCCCCCTTTTCTTCACGAAGGCCGTCCCGTATGCCGGTCTCATTGGCTGAGCTTCATTATCCCGATCGCCTCCAACCGATGCTGTTGATCATGGACGCGAGCCCGATCCCATCTTCGCTACCATTTCCGAGGTTTCGGTACCACCACTTGCCATTGCTATGAATTGCCTCTTCCCAGAACCAGCACGTTGGGTGGCCAGGGCCATAATTGGTGATGTGAACCACATCACACACATTCGCTCCATATATTGAGAACGCGTTATAGAAGCCCTGCAGGTCGGCTCGGCTGGGCATCGTGAGACCTTTTTGACGCACATAACTGTCTGCCTGCGTTTTTGTCACACTCCAGGCGGCCTGCTCCCACTGCCTGACCCATGTGATCGAAACGGTGATGTCTGCAAAGTTGCTCGCTGAGTCCGATACTCTGACGGTCGCAGTGCCTGCGCTGCGCCCCGGATAGATTTGCCCGTATTCATTCACGTTAGCCACCCTCACCGGGTTGGATGCAACGACCTGGAAGTAATAGGGCGGCCTCCCCCCTGTGACAGGAATTTGGTAGATGTGGTGGGCTTGCAGCTGTCCGATGGATTCGTAGTCAGGATGCAGAAATACGTGATAGTTCCCATTACCGCTTATGCTTATGCTCCTCGGTCCGACAGAGAACGGCTGTTCGATCTGCACGGTAAAGGAGCGGGTGGGCGACTCCTGACCACTGCCATAGAGCGCTTTGGCCTTGATCCTGTAGGTATTGTCGGTCAGCCCTGTGAGGGATGTGCTCCAGTTGATGCTGTCGGTAGGAACCCCGAACGGGTTGCCAATATTGGCCTCACCGTCCAGCAACTGGATCTGTTGACCCCTGCTGCCCGTGCCGGTGACGGTGACGGTGCTCTCGACAGTGCTCCCGCCGACAACGGAGCCTTTGGAATCACGGATATCGATAAGGGCCGGGACAAGCAGCTCGACTACGGTTAAAAGGCGCACGTTTGAGTATATCGAATCGGCAAGATAGAGCGCCTTGGCATACAGACGGCGGTCACCGACGACGACGGTGATGTCTTTTGTCCATATGCCCGTGTTTGGATCGGCTGTCGCCTGGCCCTTGGGTTCCGCACCCGCTCCGCTCCCATCGTAAATCTCTACGTCTTGCCCCTTGGCTGCTGTACCCGTGAGATTCAATGTGAGGCTGACTGTGGTGGTGCCGTCCGGGATTTCAACGTCGCCGGCTTTGACGCTGTCGAGGGTGGGTTCCCCGGCGGCAATCACGGTGAAGGTTTTGGCCTCCGAATCAGGTAGGCCCGTGCCGTACAGCGGTCTGGCCTTGATGCTGTAGGGGTCGGGTGCCAGGCCCGTGAGTATGCTGCTCCAGGTTGTGCCGGTCTCGGGAATAGTGAACGGGTTGCCAATGTTGGCCGCCGCGTTCCTGAGTTGAATCTGTCGACCGCTGCTGCCGGTGCCGGTAACGGTGACGCTGGTCTCGACAGTGGTCTTGCCGACAACAGAGCCTTTGGAATCGAGGATATCGGTGATCGTCGGCGACACCAGCGCCACCGCGCTGACCGTATAGGTACGCAGCGGGAAGAGGGTCGCATTGGCTTCGTCGGTGGTTTTACCGAGGTCAGCCTTGAACTCCATCGTCAGGGTGCTGCCGTCCTTCAGTTCCTTCAGGTAGTTATAATCGGCCGGGACTTCATAGAACCCTTGGGAGATCCAGAGTGGATTGGTCCTTGGGCCCCAGGGTGGTGGTGCCCAGATATTCAAATCATAGGGGACGGTCCCATCGGCCTTGGTGCCCTTGAGGCGCAGCCACACATCCTGATCCGGGGCGATCAGCGGCCAGGTACCGACCCAGCAAGTGGCATCGGCGCTGAGGGAACTCAGATCCAGCTCAGTGCCCTCACCGCCATTGGCGGCTTGCAGGAGCTTCGGCCTGGCGTCCAGCAGATCGTCCTGGGCGAGGGGCAGTACCGCCAGATCGAGTGGGGCAGACGGCGGCGATTCGCTGCCCCCGCTGGGGGTCACGGTGTAGGTGACTGTCACCGACCGGCCCAGGTTGTAGGCGATCACCTCGACCGGCATATCGATCTCGCGGCTGGTGGGAAGTGTTTGTACCGGGGTGACGTAGGAACCCTCTCCCGCAGTACCTGCCCAGGTCACGCGGACCTGATCGCCGGGTCGGATGCCGTAATTCGGAATCACCACGGTCAGGTCATCCTGGGCCGACACCGGATTGAGTTGCTGGTTGGGCGAAACTCCGGTGGCCTGCTTGACGCTGGGAGCGGCCAGGTCCATGGGCGTGCCGATATACATCGGCAGGATCTCCGAGGGACTGATCCTTCCCGTCACACGGGTCACCCAATAGGAGGCCTTCACGGTGCCCCCCTCGTTATTCTTGACCAGATCAAAATGGATGGAGAAGGGGATATCCGAATTCTCGTTGATTTCAGTGACCGGGGCAGAGTCGATTTTTATCCCGGTTCGCGAGCCGTTCCAGACATAGTGCACCTCATCACCGCGAATCTGATCGGTATATTGCCGGACAATCAGCCGGGTACCGTTGGGCACATCCGCGGGGTCTAGAACGCCGCCCTGCTCGCGTTCGACCACCGGAGGAGGCAGCTCGGCGACGGGCTCGCCGATGTTCAGCAGGTCGGCATGCAGGGACTGGCGACTGACGACTTCGCGAGCCTCCGTATCGCGCAGCAGCAGATAGAAGAGCTCCAATGTGCCGCCATCGATGGCGCGCAGATGCTCCCCGTCGACCGAGATGTAGAGCGACTCTTTGTCCCTCTCTTCGCCATCGCTGATCAGGCGAGGGGGAAGGGTTGGCAAGTAAATCTGGGGGCCTCGCGTGCCGAGCCACTTCAGGTCGATGACTTGCCCTTTGGTCATGCTTTCATCCCAGGGAATCTCGATCAGGGTGCTGGGCAACGCTGGATCAAGGGTGCCGGCAATAGCGTCCTTGGCGATGGGCGCGGCCAGTTGCGTGGCCTCGCCGATGACCTCGATGAACTGGCTTTTGGAGAGCCGGTCGTCGGAGCCGTCCGCCTTGATCAGACGGTAGGAGAATGCCGCCCGGGTGTTGACCAATAGACGGACATCGATGCTGGGCAGTGGTATATCGATCACCTTGTTAATACTGTCGATCTGTACCAGGGGATAGGTTTTATCCACCACCTCGCCATCATTGGTCACGCCTCTGAGGCGCATCTCGATCTCGTCACCCACGGCAAAACCGCTGCCGACGGCAATGACTTGCGCGGTCACTGTGTCGGGGTCGGGCAAGTCATCGATGTCCAGCTTGTTGTTGTCCGCCTCCTTGATAAGCGGTGCGCCGAGCCGTGGGCTGCCGGTATCAACGTCGATATAAGTCGTGGCGCTCCAGTCCTCGGAGCGGTTATTGACCACATCCAGGACATAGAAAGCCACGGGAATGCCGTCGGCCTCGGAGTCGCCTTCCTCGTCGATCACCGCCTTGTCGACGGTGATGACAATCACGTGGTTA